>NZ_CATKPX010000046.1:0-25530 GCF_949767755.1 Pseudomonas sp. IT-P4
AAGCGTTTGGTTACTTGGCGCTTTTCCAGGTAACCCGCTGTAAAAGCGGAACCATAGGAGGCCGTTACCGCAGAAATGAATATGTACACCACCAATAAAATACTCCAGCCAGGAGGCCGCCATCGCCAGCAAGCCGTTTCCTACAGGTATCGGTGTTCCCCGGAATTGCGTGAAGAACCATAAAAAAGGCGCCCGAGGGCGCCAAAATTCACCTGAACCGAGGGAGCCAGGTGAGGCCGTTCTACTTGCAGGAGAGGCAGCGGTGGTAAGGCGCTGCGTGAACGGAAAAGGTTTGAACATCGTACTTGATCGAACACATCACTCCGTAGGAGCTGCCGGAGGCTGCGATCTTTTGATTTTGCTTCGGCACGAACTCTCAAGATCAAAAGATCGCAGCCTCCGGCAGCTCCTACAAAAGCAGGTGAATTACTGGCCGAGTTTCACCTTGGTCCAGCCCCGGGTCATGATCCGCTGGACGGCAATCGGCTGGTCCGGCACGGCATAGAGCGTGGCCATCACCGCTTCCGGCGGATAGGAGCCCGGATCGTTGCGGATCGCTTCATCCACCAGTGGCGTGGCCGCAGCGTTGGCGTTGCTGTAGCCGATGTTGTTGGTGATGTCGGCAATCACGTCGGGGCGCATCAGGAAGTTCATGAACAGGTACGCATTCTCGACGTTGGCGGCATCGCGGGGAATGGCGAGCATGTCGTAGAAACTGGCGGCGCCTTCTTTCGGGATGCTGTAGTCGATCTTCACCTTGTCCCCGGCTTCCTGGGCGCGGGCCTTGGCCTGCAGCACGTCGCCGGAGTAACCGACGGCCACGCAAATGTTGCCGTTGGCCAGGTCGGAGATGTATTTCGAGGAATGGAAGTACGCCACGTTCGGGCGAATCTTCATGAACAGCGCCTCGGCTTCGGCGATGTGCTGTTTGTCCTGATCGTTCACCGGGTAGCCCAGGTAGTGCAGGGCGGTCGGGATCATTTCAGTCGGCGAATCGAGGAAACTGATGCCGCAGGCTTTGAGCTTCTCGGCGTTTTCCGGTTTGAACAACAGGTCCCAGGAGTTGGTCGGGGCGTTGGCGCCGAGCACTTCCCTGACCTTCTGCGGGTTGAAACCGATGCCGATCGAGCCCCACATGTACGGGATGGCGTGGGCGTTATCGGGATCGCTGGCGGAGGCGTTTTTCAGCAGCACCGGGTTGAGGTTTTTCCAGTTCGACAGCTTCGTCTTGTCCAGTTCCTGATAGACGCCGGCCTTGATCTGCTTGGCCAGGAAGCTGTTGGACGGCACGACGATGTCGTAGCCGGACTTGCCTGCCAGCAGGCGTGCCTCAAGGGTTTCGTTGCTGTCGAAGACATCGTAGGTCACCTGGATGCCAGTCTCGTCCTCGAACTTCTTGACGGTATCCGGGCCAATGTAATCCGACCAGTTATAGACGCGCAGAACCTTGTCATTGGCCTGGGCGCCAGTGGCGATTGCGCCCAATAAGTACAGTGTCAGCAGAGTCCTGCCAAACATTTTCATCGGTACAACTCCATTTCTTTTTTATTCAAAAACACAAAGCAAAATTGCAATCAACATAAAACCTGTGACGAGGGAGGGTACCCATCATCCTGTAGGCGCTGTGTAGGAGCTGTCGAGTGCAACGAGGCTGCGATCTTTTGAAGGCAAGATCAAAAGATCGCAGCCTGCGGCAGCTCCTACATTAGGCGGTGGTCCCTGCCATTTGTTTTTGAGGCTGCTGCCAGGATTCGCTGGCGGTCTGGTCCATGGCTTCCTGGATCGCGCGCTTGCGGGTGGCTTCGGCGCGGCGGCTGAAGTACCAGACCATGAAGGTCACGATCGACACGGCCAACAGGATCAGGCTGGCCACGGCGTTGATCTCGGGCTTGACCCCAAGGCGCACCGCCGAGAACACTTCCATCGGCAGGGTCGTGGAGCCCGGGCCGGACACGAAGCTCGCCAGCACCAGGTCATCGAGCGACAGGGCGAACGACATCATGCCGCCGGCCGCCAGTGACGGCGCGATCATCGGAATGGTGATCAGGAAAAACACCTTGAACGGCTTCGCACCCAGATCCATGGCCGCTTCTTCGATGGACAGGTCCAGTTCGCGAAGGCGGGCGGAGACTACCACCGCCACATAAGCGGCACAAAACGTGGTGTGGGCGATCCAGATGGTGACGATGCCACGCTCCATCGGCCAGCCGATCAACTGCGCCATGGCCACGAACAGCAGCAACAGCGACAGACCGGTGATCACTTCAGGCATCACCAGCGGCGCGGTGACCAGGCCACCGAACAGCGTGCGACCCTTGAAGCGGGTAACGCGGGTCAGGACGAACGCGGCCAGCGTCCCGAGTGCGACTGCCGCAATCGCGGTGTAGCAGGCGATTTCCAGCGAGCGCAACACAGAGCCCATCAACTGGCTGTTGTCGAGCAGACCGGCGTACCACTTGAACGACCAGCCACCCCACACCGTCACCAGCTTGGAGGCGTTGAACGAGTAGATCACCAGGATCAGCATCGGCAGGTAGATAAACGACAGGCCGAAAATCAGCATGAACTTTGAAAATCCGAAGCGTTTCATCCCCGTGCCTCCATCTCTTTGGCCTGGCTGCGGTTGAACAGCAGAATCGGCACAATCAGGATCAACAGCATCACCACTGCCAGGGCGGACGCCACCGGCCAGTCGCGGTTGTTGAAGAACTCTTGCCACAACACACGGCCGATCATCAGGGTTTCCGGGCCGCCCAGCAGTTCCGGAATCACGAACTCACCGACCACCGGAATGAACACCAGCATGCAACCGGCGATGATGCCGTTCCTGGCCAGCGGCACGGTGATTTTCCAGAAGCTGTTGAAGGTGCTCGAACCCAGGTCCGATGCTGCTTCCAGCAGGCTCTGGTCATGCTTGACCAGGTTGGCGTACAGCGGCAGCACCATGAACGGCAGATACGCATACACCACGCCGATGTAGACGGCGATGTTGGTGTTGAGGATCTCGATCGGGTGTGACGTCAGCCCGATCCACATCAGGAAGCCATTGAGCAGGCCGTTGTTGCTGAGGATGCCCATCCACGCATAAACGCGAATCAGGATCGCGGTCCAGGTCGGCATCATGATCAGCAGCATCAGCACGTTCTGCGCTTCCTTGCTGGCCTTGGTGATGGCGTAGGCCATCGGGAAACCGATTACCAGGCACATCACGGTGCTGAAAAACGCCACCTTCAACGACCCCAGGTAGGCGGACAGGTACAGCTCATCCTCGCCCAGCAGGGTGTAGTTGCCGATGTTGAGCAACAGCTGGAATTTCTGCTCGGCGTAGGTGTAGATCTCCGAGTAGGGCGGAATGGCCAGGGCCGCTTCCGAGAAGCTGATCTTCATCACCAGAAAAAACGGCAGCATGAAGAACAGGAACAGCCAGATGAACGGAATCCCGATGACGAACTTGCGCCCGCTGGGGACCCACCTCAGGAATTGCTGATTGAAGGTTTTCATGCGCGCAGTACCACGCCGCTGTCGTCTTCCCACCACACGTAGACCTGATCGTCCCAGGTCGGACGCGCACCACGGCGTTCGGCGTTGGCCATGAACGACTGGACGATCTTGCCCCCGGGCAGCTCGACGTAGAACACCGAGTGGCCACCGAGGTAGGCGATGTCATGCACTTTGCCGGCGGACCAGTTGTAGCGGTTCTCCGGCTTGACGGTGCTGACCAGCAGTTTTTCCGGGCGGATCGCGTAGGTGATCGACTTGTCCTGCACCGACGTGCTGACGCCATGACCGACGTAGATCTTCTGTTCCAAGTCCGGGCTGTGGATGATCGCATGACCTTCCAGGTCCTCGACCACGGTGCCGTCGAAGGCGTTCACGTTGCCGATGAACTCGCAGACCATGCGGCTGACCGGTGCTTCATAAATGTCCACCGGGCTGCCGATCTGGGCGATCCAGCCCAGGTGCATGATCGCGATGCGCTGGGCCATGGTCATGGCTTCTTCCTGGTCGTGGGTCACCATCACGCAGGTCACGCCCACGCGCTCGATGATCTCGACAAGTTCAAGCTGCATCTGCGAGCGCAGCTTTTTATCCAGGGCGCCCATCGGTTCGTCGAGCAGCAGCAGCTTCGGACGCTTGGCCAGGGAACGGGCCAGGGCCACGCGCTGACGCTGGCCGCCGGACAGCTGGTGCGGCTTACGCTTGGCGTACTGGGTCATGTGCACCAGGCGCAGCATCTCCTGCACCCGGGCGTCGATTTCGGCCGCTGGCAAACGGTCTTGCTTGAGGCCGAAGGCGATGTTCTGCGCCACCGTCATGTGCGGGAACAGCGCGTAGGACTGGAACATCATGTTGATCGGTCGTTCGTACGGCGGCATGTCGGTGATGTCGACGCCGTCGAGCAGAATCCGGCCCTCGGTCGGGCGCTCGAAACCGGCGAGCATGCGCAGCAGGGTCGATTTGCCGGAACCGGAACCACCGAGCAGGGCGAAGATTTCGCCCTGGTGGATTTCCAGGGACACATCGTCCACGGCGGTGGTTTCGTCGAACTTCTTGGTGACGCGATCGATTTTCACCAACACCTTTTTTGGTGCCTGGTGACCCTCAAGAGCCTTCCTGTAGATGCTGGAGGCGTTTGCCATGTGAAACTCCCAACAGGTTTCAGTCGCCCGGCCAACACGGCCCGGCTTAATAGTGGATTGCAAACCCGTATCGGGGACTTCGGTCAGAACGCAGACCCTGTGGGAGCGAGCTTGTGTGGCGAGGGGGCTTGCCCCCGTTCGATTGCGCAGCAATCGTGAATCAGCCACCGCGTTCTAATTCAAGATCGTGGTAACTGGTCTCAGGGGCGCTTCGCACCCCAACGGGGGCAAGCCCCCTCGCCACACAAACCACACCCACAGGGATTTGCGTTTGCTGATCGAACTCACCCATACCGCTCGGGTTTATTCGGCGCCGCCATCCTGGCTGCCTGGTCGTACTTGTTGTTATTGCAGTGTGTTGTTTTCGCGAGCGGGGCACGCAAAAGCGCCTGCCCGCTCGCGTTGGGCAGTTAATCGTTGAATGTGGGTATCAGTTCGTCAGCTCGAGTGACGCAGAGCCGCCCGTTGCCGGCAGGCTTCGCCGAACGCCTGGAAAATACTCAGATAAGGAGGGTTGCTCAGCACCTGCCATTCCGGGTGCCATTGCACGCCGAGGGCGAAGGCCTTGCTGTGCTCGACCGAGATCGCCTCGATCAGGCCATCGGGCGCGACGGCTTCGGCGCGCAGGCCGGGAGCGAGGCGGTCGATGCCCTGGCTGTGAATCGAGTTCACCTGGAACACCGCAGGCAGGTCCAGCGCTTCGAACACACCGCCCGGCTGCACATTCACCCCGTGAGCGGGAGCGTATTGCACGGCCAGGTCCGGATGGTCGGCCTCGCGATGGTCGAGCAAGCCCGGGAGCTCATGGACCTTCTGATGCAGGCTGCCGCCGAACGCCACGTTCATTTCCTGGAAGCCACGGCAGATGCCGAGCACCGGCACGCCCGCTGCAATAGCGGCGCGGATCAGCGGAAGGGTGGTGGCATCCCGCGCCGGATCGTGATCCGTGCCGGGGGCGCTGTCGGGGCCTTGATAGTGGAAGGGTTCCACGTTCGACGGCGAGCCGGTCAGCAACAGACCGTCGAGCTGCGGCAGCAGGTCCTCGATGTCGGTCAGGTCGCCTAAGGAAGGAATAACGACAGGCAGCCCCAGCGCGGCAACGCTGACAGCACGCAAGTACTTGTCACCGCTGATGTGGTAGGGGTGCAGGCCAATCTGTTTGACGCATGCAGTAACGCCGATCAATGGCTTGAATGCCATTTTTATCACCTCGAAGTTTCACACTTGAACGAGCTTTTCCGGAGCTTAGCCTTGTTGATTTTAATTAACAACTCTCATGTAAAAAATTCTAAACGCCGCACGTCCGATCTTCAGGATTTACGCGTGTTTGAGGGCGTATCTGGCACTCTCGTCCCCCTGAGAGGCCCGAAAATAAACGTTGAAAGGCCAGGTGTTCGCTATTGACTTCACTTTGCCTTTCGGATTGACTGGGCTCGTGAAAGGGCGGTGAACATAATAATTAACAGTAAAAAATAGGTGCATCATGTCGGTCCCTCTGCGTACCGTTCAACTCAACGAAGCAAACGCATTCCTTAAGAAATATCCTGAGGTTTTGTACGTCGACCTTCTGATTGCGGATATGAACGGTGTGGTGCGCGGTAAGCGCATCGAACGCACCAGTCTTCATAAGGTTTACGAGAAAGGCATCAACCTGCCGGCGTCTCTGTTCGCTCTGGACATCAATGGTTCCACGGTGGAAAGCACCGGCCTGGGTCTGGACATCGGCGATGCCGACCGGATCTGCTACCCGATCCCCGGCACCCTGAGCATCGAGCCATGGCAGAAGCGCCCGACCGCGCAACTGCTGATGACCATGCACGAAATCGAAGGCCAGCCGTTCTTCGCTGACCCGCGTGAAGTACTGGCCAATATCGTGCGCAAGTTCGACGACCTGGGCCTGACCATCTGCGCCGCGTTCGAGCTGGAGTTCTACCTGATCGACCAGGACAACGTGAACGGTCGTCCGCAATCGCCGCGTTCGCCGGTTTCCGGCAAGCGTCCGATGTCGACCCAGGTGTACCTGATCGACGACCTCGACGAATACGTCGACTGCCTGCAAGACATCCTCGAAGGCGCGAAAGAGCAGGGCATCCCGGCTGACGCCATCGTCAAGGAAAGCGCCCCGGCGCAATTCGAAGTCAACCTGCATCACGTGGCTGACCCAATCAAGGCGTGCGACTACGCCGTCCTGCTCAAGCGTCTGGTGAAGAACATCGCCTACGACCACGAGATGGACACCACCTTCATGGCCAAGCCGTATCCGGGCCAGGCAGGTAACGGTCTGCACGTGCACATTTCGATTCTCGACAAAGAAGGCAACAACATCTTTGCCAGCGAGGATCCCGAGCAGAACGCCGCGCTGCGACACGCGATCGGCGGTGTGCTCGAGACCCTGCCGGCGCAGATGGCGTTCCTTTGCCCGAACGTCAACTCGTACCGTCGTTTCGGCGCACAGTTCTACGTGCCGAACTCGCCGAGCTGGGGCATAGACAACCGCACCGTGGCCGTGCGTGTACCGACCGGTTCGCCGGACTCGGTGCGCATCGAACACCGCGTAGCGGGCGCCGATGCCAACCCGTACCTGCTGATGGCTTCGGTATTGGCGGGCGTGCACCACGGCCTGACCAACCAGGTCGAGCCGGGCGCCCCGGTGGAAGGCAACAGCTACGAGCAGAACGAGCAGAGCCTGCCGAACAACCTGCGCGACGCCCTGCGCGAGCTGGACGACAGCGAAGTCATGGCGCGCTACATCGACCCGATGTACATCGACGTGTTCGTGGCGTGCAAGGAAAGCGAGCTGGCCGAGTTCGAGAACTCCATCTCGGACCTTGAGTACAACTGGTACTTGCACACGGTCTGATTGGCAGCTACCCGCCACACCCTTGATGGCGGGTGACTACCCCTGTAGGAGCTGCCGAAGGCTGCGATCTTTTGACTTTTGCTTTTAAGATCAAAAGATCGCAGCCTTCGGCAGCTCCTACAGGGATCGGGTTTCAAGTTTTTGATTGAGGGCATTCGGCCCGACGATCACCTATTCCCCTGCGTCGAGTCACAACCATGACAAACACTCGCAGCGATTGGGAGCAACGCTTCCAGTCCCTCTCTATTGAAGGTCGCGCATTCATTGACGGCCAATACTGCGTGGCCGCCAGTGGCGCCACGTTCGAATGCATCAGCCCCGTGGACGGTCGTTTCCTGGCGAACGTCGCCAGTACCGACGAAGCCGACGCCAATGCGGCGGTCGCCGTGGCGCGTCGCACCTTCGAATCCGGCGTGTGGGCCAACCTGGCCCCGGCCGAGCGCAAGCGCATCCTGATCCGTTTCGCCGATCTGATCCTGGCCAACCAGGAAGAGCTGGCCCTGCTCGAAACCCTCGACATGGGCAAGCCGATCAGCGACTCCATGAGCATCGACATTCCGGCGACCGCCAACGCGATCCGCTGGACCGCCGAAGCCATCGACAAGATCTACGACGAAGTCGCCGCCACGCCCCAGGATCAGCTTGGCCTGGTGACCCGCGAAGCGGTCGGTGTGGTCGCGGCCATCGTGCCGTGGAACTTCCCGCTGATCATGGCCAGCTGGAAATTCGCCCCGGCCCTGGCGATGGGCAACTCGTTCATCCTCAAGCCTTCGGAAAAGTCCCCGCTGACCGCGATCCGCATCGCGCAACTGGCGCTGGATGCCGGCATCCCCAAAGGCGTGTTCAACGTCCTGCCGGGCTACGGCCACACCGTGGGCAAGGCGCTGGCGTTGCACATGGACGTCGACGTGCTGGCCTTCACCGGCTCCACGGCGATCGCCAAGCAACTGATGATCTATGCCGGGCAGAGCAACATGAAACGCGTCTGGGCCGAAGCCGGGGGCAAGAGCGCCAACGTGGTGTTCGCCGATGCGCCGGACCTGCGCGTCGCCGCACAAGCCGCGGCCGGTGCCATTGCTTTCAACCAGGGCGAAGTCTGCACCGCCGGTTCGCGCCTGCTGGTGGAGCGTTCGATCCGCGAGCAGTTCATTCCATTGCTGGTGGAAGCCCTGCAAGCCTGGAAACCGGGCCACGCGCTCGATCCTTCGACCACCGTCGGCGCGGTCGTGGACCAGCGTCAACTGGACAACGTGCTGCGCTACATCGGCATCGGCAAAGAGCAGGGCGCCGAACTGATCGCGGGCGGCAGCCGCACCCTCGAAGACACCGGTGGCCAGTACGTGGAACCGACGATTTTCGACGGTGTGACCAACGCCATGACCATCGCCCGGGAAGAAATCTTCGGCCCGGTGCTGTCGGTCATCACCTTCGACACTGCTGAAGAAGCCCTGGCAATTGCCAACGACAGCATCTTCGGCCTGGCCGCCGGCGTGTGGACCAGCAACCTGAGCAAGGCCCACACCTTCGCCCGTGGCCTGCGTGCCGGCAGCGTCTGGGTCAACCAGTACGACGGCGGCGACATGACCGCGCCGTTCGGCGGGTTCAAGCAGTCGGGTAACGGTCGGGACAAATCGCTGCACGCGTTCGACAAGTACACCGAACTCAAAGCGACCTGGATCAAGCTCTGATAACAATAAAGCGACGGTCGCCGGCTCTGTCGGCGGCCATCGGAGAAACGTATGAAACAGAACTCTTCAACACAACAGCATGTAAACAGCTACTACGCCGCCACCCGCAACTTCACCGGCGATTTCCCGGTGCTGGAAGGGGCGGTGGACTGCGACGTCTGCGTGATCGGCGCCGGCTACACCGGCCTGTCCTCGGCCCTGTTCCTCGCTGAAGCGGGCTACAGCGTGACCGTGCTCGAAGCGGCCAAGGTCGGCTTCGGCGCCAGCGGTCGCAATGGCGGCCAGTTGGTCAACTCCTACAGCCGCGACGTCGATGTCATCGAAGAGCGCTACGGCGACAAGACTGCCGAAATCCTCGGCAGCATGATTTTCGAAGGCGCCGACATCATCCGTCAGCGCATACAGCACTACGACATCCAGTGCGACTACCGTCCAGGCGGTATCTTCGCGGCGATGAACAAGAAACAACTCAAGGGCCTGGCCGAGCAGAAGAAGAGCTGGGAACGCTACGGCAACAAGAACCTGAAAATGCTCGACGCGGCCGACATCAAGCGCGAAGTCGGTTCCGAAGCCTATGTCGGCGGCCTGCTGGACATGCAGGGCGGCCACATTCACCCGCTGAACCTGGCACTCGGCGAGGCTTCGGCCATCATCGGCCTGGGCGGCAAGATCTACGAGCAATCGGCGGCGGTGGAAATCACCTACGGCGAGCCCATCACCGTGCGCACGGCAAAAGGCGTGGTCAAGGCCAAGTACCTGCTGATCGCCGGTAACGCCTACCTGCCGCAGGGCCTGGACAACCGCGTGACCAGCAAGAGCATGCCGTGCGGTTCGCAGATCGTCGTCACCGAGCCGTTGTCGCAGCAGCAGGCCCGCAGCCTGATCAAGAACAACTACTGCGTCGAAGACTGCAACTACCTGCTCGACTACTACCGCCTCACTGCTGACAACCGCCTGCTCTATGGCGGTGGCGTGGTCTACGGGGCGCGCGAGCCGGACGACATCGACCAACTGATCCGCCCGAAGATCCTCAAGACCTTCCCGCAATTGAAGGACGTGAAGATCGATTACCGCTGGACCGGCAACTTCCTGCTGACCATGTCGCGCATGCCGCAATTCGGCCGTATCGAGAAAAACGCCTACTACATGCAGGGCTACAGCGGCCACGGCGTGACCTGTTCGCACCTGGCCGGCAAACTGATCTCGGAAATGATCCGTGGCGACGCCGAGCGCTTCGATGCGTTTGCCTCGCTGCCGCACATGCCGATGATCGGCGGGCGCACCTTCTCGGCGCCGTTGACCGCCCTGGGCGCCGTGTACTACTCGCTGCGTGACCGTTTCGGCATCTAAGCCTTACCTCGCCGGCGGCTGCCTCCCAAAAGCTGGCCGCCGGTTTTTTACATCAGCAACACCGCAAACCACCTGTGGGAGCGGGCTTGCTCGCGAAGAGGCCATATCAGTCACCATAGATGTCGCCTGACACACCGCTTTCGCGAGCAAGCCCGCTCCCACAGGTCTTGTGACTTAACTCAGAAATATCACCAACAGGTTGTTTTCTTCAGCCGTTTATCGAACCTGCTGAGCATTATGAACAAACGTGATTTAATAGCCGCCTTTCACGTTTCCGGGACCGGAAAACGGCGTGATCCGCGCCTGCACTCCACCCCCATTACCCTTAAGTAGCACGCACATAAGGCTGTCATGGACACGGGCTCACGACTCAAATTAGTACGCGAAAGCTACAAACTGTCCCAGCGCGAGCTGGCCCGGCGTAGCGGCGTCACCAATGCAACCATCTCCCTGATCGAACAGAATCGGGTCAGTCCTTCCGTCAGCTCCCTGAAGAAATTGCTGGAGGGCATCCCCATGTCCCTGGCCGACTTCTTCACCTTCGATCAGCCACCGCGCGAACACCAGTACGTCTTCCGTGCCAACGAACAGCCCGACCTCGGTCGCCATGGCCTGCGCCTGCTGCTGATCGGCGCGTCCGTGCCAAGCCGGCAGATGCGCTTGCTGCGCGAGCAATACGCACCGGGTGCAAGCTCTGGCGAAGAGCCGATCGTGCATTCCGAAGGCGAGGAGTGTGGGTTGGTGACCCGGGGCACCGTGGAGTTGACCGTGGATGGCCAGGTGAGCGTGCTCAACGCCGGGGATGGCTATTACTTCCCGACGACCTTGCCGCACCGGTTTCGCAACATCGGGGCGGATGAGGCGGAAATCATCAGCGCCAACACACCGGCGAACTTCTGATAACCGCTTTACAGGCAGGGTTCATCAGCAACCAACCGTCAAAACCCGCATCTGATGCGGGTTTTTTTATCACTCGAATCTGGTTATGGCCTGGCATCTTGAAGTGCAGCGCTGGTCATTCCCGCTGCTCAAGAGGAAACACTGCACCCTTTGCGGGTTATCTCGATCTGTTGGTAGTTGGCGCGGTTTTCTTTCTGCAGGGTGTCCAACAGAGCCAAGGTGGCTTGCGGATCATTGAGCGGTAATGTCTTGAGTACCTCGACATCGACATCCCACCACTGGCTGTTGATCAGCGCCTCGATCAACTCGGGTGTGTGCCGATACCTGACAATTTTTGCCGGGGTGCCGGCAACAATGGCGTACGGTGGCACGTCATGGGCAACCAGGGCGCGGGTTGCGATGACCGCGCCGGTGCCAATGGTCACGCCTTCCAGGATCATCGCGCTATGGCCGATCCAGACGTCATGCCCGATCGTGATGTCCGCAACCTCCGGGTCGTAAACCAGCGCCGTGTCGGTATATTGAAAGGGATGTGAACTGAGCCAGTCCAACGGATGCGAGCTCTTTTGCTGGCCGATAAAACAGCTGCTGCTAATGGAACAAAACCTGCCAATGGAGGAGACCGCCGAAAGGAAGCAGTCACTGCGGATATAGGTATGCGCGCCGATCTCCAGCTTTTTTGATTCTATGACCACATTCCCAAGCGTCACGCCTTCTTCAATGGTCAGTGTCGTTCTTTTGTGCAGTGACAATAAACCGCCCGCCACTTTGCATTTGTGTTTGCGAATCCATCTTTTCCAGTAACTGTTTCGCAAATAGCTGATTATTTTTTTCATGACGGGCTGTCTTGGATATCCGTAATAGGGCTTGGTCATGGCCCCATGAGCCAGCGGCCGAGTCTAAATGAATCGGCTGCGAAATTGCACTCTACTTGACCACCCGCTTGCATTCGACCTGACCACCGATTGCATCGGATTTGACCAGCACGCTTTGTAACCATGATCGGTAGAGAACGACCAATAGCAGTCGTTCATCGCGAATGAAATTAGGGGCGATTCAGTTTTTGTAGTTGGATGAACTCACAGACAGCCCTGTAACGCGGCTAGATGTTTTTTTGATATCCAGCGATACGTCGCAGCGTAATACTTAGCCACCGAGCCGGACGCTTCTGGCCGGATGTCGACAAAATACGCTGAGCCACTCGTTGCTACTGTGTAACCGCCGCCGCTGCCAGATTCCTGGGTTGCCCCATCCCGTCCTTCAAAAACGAACAGACTTTGCCACTCGCGCTGAACGCAATCCGCGATGACCTTATCGGCTTTTTTTGAATGCAGAACCTCGCGAGGTGCTTCCTGGCGCATCTCGTTCATGGTTGGCGTCGCACATCCTGCCAATGACACTAAAGCCAATACCCATATGACTGATTTCATATTGTTCCGTCCGTGTTGACAGGAAATCCAATCAAGAAAGGCTGAATGTTTTACCGGAGTGACGGCAGCGCTTTCGCACGCTGCCATCCTCCAGGGACGATGGGTCTGTCGCAGAGTTACCTGCGACGTGATGGGATTGCGTTACGGCGTCACGATGTTGAACCAGAAATCGAAGTTGTCCATGTAGGACACCAGCTCCTCCAGCTTGCCTTGCGCCCCGTCTATCTTGATATCGCCCGAGGCCAGTGCATCTTTCAACGAGGTCTCTTTCAACACGATCTTGTTCAGCGTGTCGCGGGTCAGGGTCACCTTCGCATCGGCATCTTTTGCTTCAACGCCTTCAGTGTGGTTGAGCACGCCATTCTCCATTTCAACCGAATATTTCTGCTTGAGGTCGGTGAAATCAAAGTTGAGCGACAGACGCTTGCCTTCGGCTTTTGGCCCATTCAAGCGCATGGCCAGGAAGTCAAAGAACAAGTCCAGATCCATGGCGCGCACCGTATCGGGGCTCGCGGTATCGGGTGTTGGCAGCTTCATCACACCTTCGCGCAGTTCCTTGGCACCGGTGAGGTAGAAGTTACGCCATGGCCCACTTTCGGCTTGGTAACCCAATTGCTCCAGGGCATCGGCCTGCATGTTCTTCGCTGCCTGATTGCTCGGATTGGCGAACACTACATGGTTGACCGCCTCGGCGACCCAGCGGAACTCGCCCTTGTCGAAATACTCCTTGGCTTTCTTGAGGACAGCCTCTTCGCCGCCCATCATCTCGACATAATGCTTGCCGCCTTCCTCCGGTGGCAGCTCATGCAACTGCGCCGGGTTACCGGTAAACCAGCCCAGGTACAACACGTAGGTGGCTTTAACGTTGTGGTTAACCGAACCGTAGTAACCACGGTTGGAGAATTTGTTGGCGATCGTCTTGGGCAGTTTGAACTGCTCGGCGATCTCGACCATGGTGTAACCCTTGTTGATCATCCGCAGGGTTTCGTCGTTGATATAGCGGTACATGTCGCGCTGGGAGGATAGTTGCTCGCGCACCTCCTTGTTGCCCCAGACTGGCCAGTGGTGCATGGCATACATCACCTGGACATCGTCGCCCCACAGCTTGAGCGCCTCGTTGAGGTATTTTGACCAAGGCAACGGTTCGCGGATCTTCGCACCGCGCAACGAGTAGGTGTTGTGCAGGGTATGGGTTGAGTCTTCGGCGGTGTTGAGTGCTTTCTTCTCCTTGATGTAATAGAGCATCTCAGCGGGTGCTTCACTGCCAGGCGCATACAGGAACTGGTACGTCAGGCCGTCAATGATATGGGTTTCGCCGGTCGCCTTGATGATGTCGGTCGGCGGGATCAGCGTCACCGTGCCAGCCGATGTCGTGGTGCCGAGACCGGCACCCAACTGACCGGTCGGAGCCGGAGGCAGCAGGTTGCCGTACATGTAGCTGGCGCGACGGCTCATGGCGGTCCCGGCCATGACGTTTTCGGCTACCGCATGCTCGATGAATCCAAGGGGGGCATAAATCTTCACCTTGCCGGCTTTCACATCGTCTTCGTTCACCACCCCGCGTACACCACCGTAGTGGTCAACATGGCTGTGGGTGTAAATCACCGCCACGACGGGCTTTTTCGGTCGATGCTGATAGTAGAGATCGAGTGCTGCCTTGGCGGTTTCGGCGGAAATCAGCGGATCGAAGACGGTGATGCCGTCCTTGCCCTCGACGATGGTCATGTTCGACAGGTCGTAGTTGCGAACCTGATAGATACCGTCGGTAACCTCGAACAAGCCGGAAATATTGATCAGCTGGGACTGCCGCCAGAGGCTGGGGTTGGTAGTGTCCGGCGCGTCTTCGCCTTCCTTGATGAACGCGTATTTGGCCGGGTCCCAGATCACATTGCCCGAGGCGCCTTTGATGACAGTCGACGGCAGGGGCGCAATAAACCCTTTGTGTGCCAGCTCAAAGGATGTCTTGTCGTTGAACGGCAACTCCTTGAGCAGCGCGTTGTTAGCAGCCTTGGTAGCCTCGGAGGCTGGTTTTGGTTTCTCGGCATCCGCCGCAACCGCCTGGGTGGCCAGTGCGATTGCCGCCACCAATGAGCAGATGACTCCTGCCACCTTCAGGGGCCGATACTCGCTACCGGGCAGCGTAGGACCTGAGGCCTTCATATTGAATTTCATCTTCCAAACTCCTTTTAGTCGAAACGCGCTACCCCGAAAGGCGTAGCGGCAGGCTCAGATAAAAGTAGTCCTTGTTAAAGATAAATCGAGAAATTGAAGTTTCGTTGATCAGTTCAGCGGTCGCCTCTGATCATTTCCCCCTTCGCGACAGGCAGAAATCAGCCAGAAGCACGTTCAGTCTTGCGTGCGTTCAAAACGAAAATGCTTCAATGCGGCCGAGTGGAATAGCACTACGGAAGGCTCATCGGATTAACCGCCATGCTTGTGTTTGTATTTATTCTTATGCTTGTAGTCGGAGTGATGGTCGTTATCGTCGGCCAGATTGTTGCCGACCGCACCACCTGCTGCGCCCCCAAGTCCTGCGCCGATCAGGCCGCCTGTGGAACCACCAACGCTGTTGCCAATCACCTGCCCACCAGCGGCCCCGAGGCCTCCGCCAATGGCTGATTCAGTCTTCTTGCCGCTCTTCGCCGTCATTGCGCCACCAGCGGCGCCACCTACACCAGCTCCGATCGCGGCGCCAGTGCTACCCCCTACGGCCTGACCGACAACGCTTCCGAGAGCACCACCGATACCTCCACCGACCGCTGTGTTCGTAGCTTCACCGGCGAAGGCGTGATGAGATACAAAAAGGCTAAACGCAACGACAGACAATGATTTACGCATCTAATAGACCTCTAGAAATTCACAAGAGCAGGAAAGTCTGGTGGCCTGAAATAGTCAGGTCAATGCGTATTCGGCCGTGTATTAATCTGAATCAATCAATCGCCGATTAAGACAACCATCTATCGAGTAAAAGCTCTAATTTACGATATTTTTCTCACTCGGATGCTGCATTGAAGCTGCCATTTTTGAATTCAAAGTTGCGATAGGTAAGCTCCCCATACAGCAGCAACATGCCATGCCACGGCAAAAGGTGGTCGATCGTTTTCGTTTCGTGAAAGGCTGCTATGGGTCGTTCTCTGCCGGTCATGACCACGCAACGTGATGGTCAAGTTCCATGCAAACAGCTGGTCAGGTCCTATGCATACAACCGGTCAAGTCAGTGCAATTTCCCATCGGCGGGGGAGATGAATTTTTTAGACGGTATTCAAAAACAGTTCCTGTGCATCAGTCTGCTGATGGCTGCTGTAGCCAACTGAGCGGTGGTCATTGAAAACCCGCAGAAATGCGGGTTTTTTGTGCTTGAAAAATGTCACGGCTTCTTCGGCGCCTCAAACCCTCGCTGCTCGATCACCCCAAACACATCCCGCACATCCTGAAGCAGAATCCGCGAAATGTTGGTGACGGTGTTGATGTCGTTTTCGGCGTAGTCGGGGAGGCTGGTGCAGGCCATGAGGTTGAGGTATTGCAGGACGGCGTTGAGACGTTCGGCGGCGCAGTTGTGGAGTTCGCGCAGCGGGGCGTCGCTGTCGATGAGGAGGACGGGGTAGCTGGTTGCGATTTGTTTCATGGGGGTGAAGCGGCGGGGTGGGGTGTTCATCATTTTTAAGTTCACTCAAAAAATTAATGAAGCGCCACCTTTTCGCTGCGAAACAATTAGGTGGCAGTTATACGCAGGTTCGCAGACCGAGCCACAACCCAAAACCCGGCAGATCCGAGGATCTCCTACGTACAACCGCCATAAAACGTAATGCTGGCGAAGTTTGCCAGAATTGTTGTTTGACGGTGTAAGGGTATGTGTCGGTTGGGCTGCGAAACCCAATCGCCAACTCAAGTCAGCGACGGGGGCACATTAGGCATGGATTTCGACGGCTGCAACCGGCCTGTAGGACGCCAAAAGCCCCCTGTGGCGAGGGAGCTTGCTCCCGTTCGGCGGCTCCCGGCGCCGTAAAACCGGGCGCTGCGGTGTGTCTGAGGAAATGAGTTGCAAGGGATGAGGGCTGCTTCGCAGCCCGGCGGGAGCAAGCTCCCTCGCCACGGGGGGCAAATTCCTACATGTTTTTCGGATGTCATGGCTGTGCGATGAGCAGACGCAGGGAGATGCCTATAATTGACAAGCCCCATCCTCCGGCAAACGCCTGCAAGGCTTCGATCGGATGAGCGTAGACGGTTTGGCGGTTGGTGACTTGATGGAACCAACTTCGTCTATAACATCTAAATATTCAGGGAATATTCCCCACGACGAAGGAATGAATCATGTTCAGGACTCGATCATTGATTGCAGCTGTTACCTGTTTGGCTCTGGTCTGCGGCTCGGTGACGGCGCTGGCTGATCCCGGTAATGGCCAGGGTAGCGGGAAAGTCACCCATGGCAACCAAGGCAACAAGGGCCAGGGCAACCAGGGCCAGGGCAACCAGGGTGGTCATGGCAACAAGAACAAGAATTCCGGCGGCGGCGGGGACTGGAGCAATGGCCCGAGCATCAACCGTGGCAGCGTGCTCGAGATCATTGGGGTGAATACGGGCTACTGGAGCCCCGGGCCTGACTTGCCACCGGGTATTCAGAAGAACCTTGCCCGAGGCAAGCCGCTTCCACCCGGTATCGCCAAAAAACTCGATGGCCGACTCGTCGGCAGGCTGCCCCACTATGATGGCTACGAATGGCAGCAAGTCGGCACGGACCTGATCCTGGTTGCGCTGGCCACCGGGCTTGTCTATGAAATTCTCGACGGTGCGTTTGATTGACGTGTGGAAGGTAGTCTTCCCGCTGATTCAAAGTGCTCCAGCCGTTTGTCGTGGTACTTGAACTGTTGGAGGGATATCGCGTCATACCTAACGCGATATCAACCTCCTATGGAAGCAATCATGCTTTTTAAAAACAAGAGTCTCGTTGCTGTAATGTCATGCGCCATGATGCTTGCAGCCGCCCCTTTGCTGCCTGATGGCCTGTCGATCATGGGCTCCGCATACGCGAAAGACGGCGGTGGCGGTGGCGGTGGCGGCGGAAACGGCGGCGGTGGCGGCGGTGGAAATGGCGGCGGTAACGGCGGTGGTAATGGTGGCGGAAACGGCGCAGGTCACGGCGGCGGCATGGGTGGCGGACACGCCGGTACCGGCCACTCCGGCAGTAACGGCCGCGGCAACGGGCTGGACAGCGACCATGCTGGCAAATCCGTGCGCGACCATGGCCTGAGCGGGAACCACTACGGCAGTGCGCGCAACGATGACAGCGGTCATGGCAGCACGACCTCGGGCATCGCCCATTCCAAGGATACTCGTGGCGTCGCCAAGGCCACGGCCATTTCGGCCTCGACGCCGGGTGAGCACAACACCAAAGGCTTGAGTAAAGCCGGGCTGTCGACCTCGAAAAAAACCCATTGAGTTCGCGGCGACAGATCAGTTTCTAAAAAAGCAAAAAACCCGCTGCAAGGCGGGTTTTTTTATGCCTGGAAATTGATCGGCGACCACCGCTCAGCTTGTTCCCCGCCAGCACAACAGGCATTACACGGACAGAAAACGAGCCACCTGGACACATCGCGCAGTGATTTGCGTACGCGGGCGATTTGTCATGTTCAGCGCCATTTCAATGTAGATATTAGTCAGCCCAACGCGATTTCAATGAGGCTGCACTGTGTTCCAACGACTTGTGTGTTCGCTGTCTGTTTTGAGCCTGTCCATCGCTGCCGCCCAGGCTGCCGAGACTGTCCCCCTCAACACCCCACGCCTGAAGAGCATCGATAACTTGCGCGATGTCGCCGGTCTCACCACCGCGTACACCACGGCCAATGACGGCACGATGCGGGGCGGGGTGTTTTACCGCTCCAACGCGCTGACGCCATCGGCGGCGGATCTGGCGACCCTCAACGGCCTGGGCATCAAGGCGGTCTACGACTTGCGCACGCCAACCGAAATCGCCGCTACGCCAGACACGATGCCCGCGGGTGCGACGTACACCAACATCGACATCATCGGCGGCTCCACGTCGGGCGCGAACGTCACCAACGTCGCGTTCCACAGCGCCGCCGAAGCCACCGCCATGATGCAGGACACCAACCGGGATTTCGTCCGCAACGCTGGGATGCGCAGCGAGTTCAACCAGCTGTTCAATGAGCTGGCCACGGTCGACGGCGCGGCGCTGTTCCACTGCACCGCCGGCAAGGACCGCACGGGCTGGACCGCCGCTGTGCTGCAAAGCATCGCCGGGCTCGACGATGCCACCATCATGAGCAACTACCTGGCGACCAACGACTACACCGCCGCGCGTATGAGGGCGACCCTGGCGGCGTTGCCACCGAACCTGGCGACCATCTATGGACCGCTGATCGGTGTGGAGGCCAGTTACCTGCAAGCCGGCCTGGACGAGGTGAGCGCGCAGTACGGCACGATGGATAACTACCTCAAGGAAGGCCTCGGCCTGTCCCAGGAAACCATCTACGTGCTGCGCGGCAAGATGGTGTTCTATAACAGCCTGCCGGGCGCGGCGGACCTGGCTGGCAACGCCGCGGCCGGCGCGCAGTTGTTGCAGCAACTGCAGAACAGCAACCTGTCGGGCACCTACAGCGCCTACAACTACTACCTGCAGTCGGCCATCGATGCCCGCAGCCTCGGGGGCGTGGAGTCCACCGTCGGCGGTCAGGTGCACGCCGACGCCGCCAGCTATTTGCTGCGCCAGGGCGCGATGATCGAGCAGGCCGCCGCGCCGTTCACCAGCGGCATCGACCTCAAGGCCGGGCAATATCGCCTGTGGAGCACCGCGCTGGCGGGGTATCTGGGCACCGATGGTTCCTCCCAGGCCTCCAGCAGCAACGAGCATAGCCAGGGCATGATGATCGGCCTGACCCAGCGCTTTTCCGAACAGCTCAGCGCCCATGCCGGCTTTGGCTACAGCAGCGGCAATGTCGGTGGCGCAGGTGGCGAGGCCGATACCGACCTGACCTTCTTCAGCGTCGGCGCACGCTTTGCCCCGAACGGCCTGGAGCGCGGCCTGTTTGTGGATGCCGATGCCAGCGCCGGCTATCTCGATTACGAGAGCAAGCGTGAACTGGGCGGCGGTCTGGGCACGGCCAAGGGCGACAGCCATGGCAACCTCACCGGCGCGACCCTGGCACTCGGTTACCGTGTACCGGTGAACGGCGTGACCCTCGAGCCGAGCCTCGGCGTGCGGATCAGTCACGTCAACCTGTCGGGTTTCCAGGAAAAAGGCAGCGAACTGGCCCTGGACGTCGACGGCATCCACGAGACCCGCAAGAGCGCGGTGGCCAACCTCAACGCATCCTTTGCGCCTGTCAGCCTCGGTGCCTGGCAAGTGGTGCCGGGCCTGCAAGTGGGCTACGAGCATGTGTTGGGTGACCATGAGGTCGACAGCGAAGGGCAACTGCTGGGCCTGGACATCGAACAGCAGGCCGCCTTCGACAACCGTGACCAGTTCACCGGTGGCGTCAACGTCATGGCCAACCTTGGTCCGTGGAGCGTGGGGGCAGAAGTCGGCGCCAGTGGTGGCGGCGATAGCCACGGCTTCAATGGCGGGCTGAAGGCCAGTTATCTGTTCTGACGGTTAGTTGAGGCAATCTGTGGGATCGAGCCTGCTCGCGAAGTGGTCGTGTCAGTCGACGTAGATGTTGAATGTCACTCCGCCTTCGCGAGCAAGTCGAATCGTCGCACCGCCGCTCCCACAGTGGTTTTTTGTCGTACGCGGGAATTGTGTTCGACACCGATCAAAGTGTGGGAGCGGGCTTGCTCGCGAAGGCGGACTCACAGCTAACGAAGAGGGCGGTTGACATTCCGCTTTCGCGAGTGCTCCCGCTAACCCCTCAATTGATCGCCATCGGCCGCGCTCGCAGGCCCTTTCTCACGTCTGCGGGACTGATGCCGTAGGCACTCTGGAAATACTGGCAAAACCGCCCGACATTGCTGAAACCCTGTTGCAAGGCCACGTCTGTCACCGACGGCGATACCTCCTGGGACAGCGCGGCAAAGGCGCGCTCCAGGCGGACCTGACGCTGATAGGCAACGATCGAAGTGCCCATGAAACGCTGAAAACCTTCCTGCAAAGCGCGCAGGCTGACGTTGGTCAATTGCGCCAGCTCGGTGCCGCTGGCCAGGTGATCGGGGTGCTCCTGAATGTACTCGACAGCGAGCTTCACATGCCGTGGCGCAATCGATGGGGAAGGACGCCGGAGGGCTTCGGTGAAGTTGTGCGGCCAGGCTTCCAGTACCGCATCGACCAGCATCTCGCGAAGGCGCGAAGGCATCAGCGAACCGCTGTTGATCAGCAGGTCGAACTCGGTGCCCGTGGCCAGGTCAATCAATGCGCGGATGCCCTGCAAGGCCAAGACATTCAGGTCCACCACCGGCTCGAATTGGACCTTTTGCAGGATAGGTTTACCCAGCAGCGTCGACAGGCGCTCGGTGATCAGCCGGCGGCTGATCGAAATCCCGTGCTGTGCGTGGTTGTCGACAAAGCGCATCGAGTGGACCTCGGCCTTGTCGATTGCCAGGCCTGTCTGCGCGAAGCCGACCGACTCGGTGACGTGGTTGAAGATGATCTTGCCGGCGGTGGGGATGACAAAGGTGATTTCATCAAGGGGGGCGGGAAAAGCCACCGTGAAGTCACCGCGATAGTGCATGCGACGAAAACTGACACCTTCATGCCGGCCGTAGACCCCGCCGATGATGATGTTTTTCGGCGGCGGCGGTGAGTCGCTATAGAGGTTGCCGAACAGGTTCGAGAACAACGCGCCAAAGTCGTCGCAGCTCATGTCGTCGGACCTGATGATGATTTGCTTGCGCGTCGTGCTTGCGTACACCTGAAGTGGCACCTTGAGCGGATGGGCAAAGCCCCGGTACAGGGAACTGGGGCGATCGGAGATCGAGCGGATGCGATTCGGGAAAACGCTTGGACGTTATCAGTGAGTAATGACAGGTTTGTTACCGGTTGTTGCCGTCGCCCCCGTTTCCGTCCATCCGACGCCACCGCTCGCACCGGACAACCGGTGGCGCGAGCGGTACTCGGGCGTGGGCCGGCTTGCAAGGGCCGCGGCTATTTCACCGGCTCTGTTGCCTTGATATCCCCGCAAAAGATATCGACGTTGCCATCGGTCGGAGCCGTTCGCACGACCACCGAATACTTGCCGTCAAGCAGGGTTTGCAACGGCACAGGCGCGGTCCGGGTAAAAGACCAGCCGCGTACGGGTTGGGCTTCGGTGTTGACGGTGTCGTTCATCGCGTAGGCGACTGACCCGGGTTGCTGGCAGGTGCCGTTATTGATGAACGAGTAAAGGCGCAGGGGCAGGGTAACCCCCATTGGAGCACCGCTGATGAAGAAACTGAGCCCGGTTTTCTTGTCCCAGTCGGTCAAGGTGACGGTGCCGATCTGACCGGCGTTTTGCCGGGTGGCGACCAGGTTGACGTTCACGCCGTGGGTCGATGAAGTGGTGCAGCCGAAAAGGCTTGCCGCAACCATGAGTGCTGCCAGTGAGGTTCTGAGCTTCATTGCCAAACTCCTGGGTTGAAGAACTGCAAGGGGGGGGAATTAGCGGGTATAGCTCATTTATCGCTTTCATGACGTCGTCCATACGAGGCTTCCCCTTTCAGCGAGGACGTGATGGACGCCTTCGAGCCTGAATCAACGAATCCATTCATCGCCGCACAAACCGGCTACATTTGTAATCTACCGAGCGCCATTACCCGGACATTTACCGGTGTATTCGACCCATGCCCCACCCTTTGAATTTCCCGAGCCCGAGCTGATTGCCTGCTGGCACACGCGCTTTGATGCCGATGAAGGTTTGCAATGGTTGCGCGTGCAGTTAAAGGATTGTGCGGTCAGTTGTGCCCACTCATCATCCGCATGGAAGATTTGCCACTGGAGTGACTGATGAATCAACAAGGCAGCCATCCGCAAGAGCGGATTCCAGGTGCTCCACAACGGGGAACCTTGCGCAGCCTGTTGATCCCGGAATGGCTTGGCAACTACCGGCCAGACTGGCTGCGCAGCGATGTGGTCGCCGGGCTGACGGCAGCGGCGGTGGTCATTCCCAAGGCGCTGGCGTACGCCACCATTGCCGGCCTGCCGGTGCAGGTCGGGCTGTACACGGCGCTGGTGCCGATGGTGATCTATGCCGTGCTCGGCACGTCGCGCCCGCTTAGCGTCAGCACCACGACCACCCTGGCCATTCTCGCCGGCTCCGCACTGGGCCAGATCAGCCCCGATGGCGATACGGCGACCTTGCTCGCCGGTTCCGCGACGCTGGCCCTGATGGTGGGCGCGATCCTCATCGTTGCGGGACTGCTGCGCCTGGGTTTCGTCGCCAATTTCATTTCCGAACCGGTGCTGGTGGGGTTCAAGGCCGGCATCGGCGTGGTTATCGTGCTCGACCAGTTGCCCAAGTTGTTGGGCACGCACATCGACAAAGGCGGCTTCCTGCACAACCTGGTGGCCACGGTCCAGAGCGCCGGCCATGCCTCGCTGCCGACCGTGGCGGTCGGCGTGTTCATGGTCCTGCTGCTGGTAGGCATGAAGCGATTTACGCCCCGGCTGCCCGCACCCTTGATTGCGGTGGCGCTTGGCATCATCGGCATGAGCCTGTTTGGCCTGGAGCGCTTTGGTGTGTCCGCCGTCGGCGTGGTGCCGATCGGGTTGCCCGCGCCGACCCTGCCGGTATGGTCGATGGCCGAGACCCTGTGGTCCTCGGCGATGGGGATCGCGCTGATGAGTTTCACCGAAACCATCGCGGCGGGGCGCGCGTTCGCCCGCAGTGACGAGCCCGCGCCACAACCGAACCGGGAGCTGCTGGCCACGGGCGTTGCCAACATCGGTGGCGCGTTTCTCGGGGCCATGGTCGCCGGTGGCGGCACCACCCAGACGGCGGTGAACCGCCTGGCCGGCGCCCGCTCGCAACTGGCCGCACTGGTCACCGCCGCACTGGCACTGGGCACCTGTCTGCTGCTGGCACCGCTCATTGGCCTGATGCCCAACGCCACGCTCGCGGCCGTGGTGATCGTGTATTCGGTGGGCCTGATCGAGCCGGCGGAATTTCGCGAGATCCTGTCGGTTCGCCGTACCGAATTTGCCTGGGCCGTGGTGGCCATGATCGGCGTGATCCTGCTGGGCACGCTGCAAGGGATCGTCGTGGCGATCATCGTCTCGTTGCTGGCCCTGGCCTATCAGGTCTCGGACCCGCCCGTGCATGTCCTGGGACGCAAGCCCGGCACCAACGTCTATCGTCCGCAGGCCACGGACAACGCAGACGACGAACACTTTGACGGGTTGCTGTTGCTCAGGCCCGAAGGGCGGGTGTTCTTCGCCAATGCCCAGCGCATTGCCGACAAGATCCGCCCGCTGATTGACGTGGCGAACCCCAAGGTCGTGGTCCTGGACCTGCGCAGTGTGTTCGACCTGGAATACACCGCGCTGAAAATGCTCACCGGGGCGGAACAGCAACTGCAGGAAAAAGGCATTTCATTGTGGCTGGTGGGCATGAGCCCGAGCGTATGGGAGATGGTCATCAAGGCCCCCCTGGGCCATGCGCTGGGCGAGGCGCGCATGTTCCTGAACCTGGAACTGGCGGTTGAACATTATCAGCGCAGTCGACGCTGAATGAACGCGGCCGGGGACACTCCGGACGCTATGTGACGCATTGAAGGAGTTAACTGGCATGGCGAAGAAGAAGGCGGCAAGCAAAAGCAAACCGGTTGAAAGCGGCAAGCTCAGGAACAAGGTGTATCTCGAGGAACTGGCGCGGCTGCATGTCGAGATGGTCAAGCTGCAGGAGTGGGTGCAGCACACGGGCGCCAAGGTGTGCATCATCTTCGAGGGCCGCGATGGCGCCGGCAAAGGCGGAACCATCAAGGCGCTCACCGAGCGGGTCAGTCCGCGGGTGTTCCGGGTAATGGCGCTGCCAGCGCCGACCGAGCGGGAAAAAAGCCAGATGTATGTGCAGCGTTATCTGCCGCACCTGCCGGCGGCCGGTGAAGTGGTGATCTTCGATCGCAGCTGGTACAACCGCGCCGGAGTCGAGCGGGTCATGGGCTTTTGCACCGAAGAGCAGGTGCGCAATTTTCTCACCTCGGTGCCGCGCGTCGAGCAGGCACTGGTGGAATCGGGAATCATCCTGATCAAGTACTGGCTTGAAGTGAGCCAGGAGGAACAGACCCGACGCCTCAAGGAGCGTATCACCGACGGGCGCAAGATCTGGAAGCTGTCGCCCATGGACCTCAAGTCCTATAACCGCTGGTACGACTACTCCCGTGCCCGGGACGACATGTTCGAGGCCACCGATACAAACTTCGCCCCGTGGCGGGTCGCCAACTCGAATGACAAGCGACGGGCGCGACTGAACATCATCAGCGATGTGCTCAACAGTATTCCTTATGAGGAAGTACCGCGGGCGAAGGTGAAACTGCCCAAGCGCCAAAGTCCTGGTAACTATCGGGATCCGAACTATCCGTTCAAATTCATCGCGGAAAAATTCTAGAACGATGCATTGGACAGGAGCCGGCCCGGACCGGCTCCTGCTGCATGCCATCAGGCCTTGATCACATACCCATACGCCCGGGTACGACCGCCTTCCTGCTTCAGGTACACCCCTTGCAACTCCGGCGTGAAA